>NZ_BAAFHD010000003.1:353578-381698 GCF_054665095.1 Acidisoma sp. C75 | reverse complement strand
ACAAGCAAACCCGCCAGGCCTAAACCCAGCAGACAGCGCCACCAACATATCCCTTCCATCCAGATACAATTGTCAAAGATCAAAGACGAGACTGGAAAGTTTTCAGACCGGCGTTTCCGCCGTAAAAACCGTGCCTCGTCGGTGGACGGCCTTCTAAGCGCCCCCGCCGCCCCTGTCAACGCTCAAAATGTCAGAGCGGTGACAGCCCATTGGGCCGTGATTTCCCAAAGACTTCAGCGTCTTGCCTGCCTTCCGCCGCCACAGCACCGCTGACGGAGCCTGGAACGCCACCACGCATGCAGCCTATGCACAAATGTGCAGACGGCCACGGCCGACCCGCTCGCCTGACCGGAAACGTGGCGCGCCCGCAAATCTTTGAAGATCACAACTCAGGCTTGGCTGAACCCTGCCGATCAGGGGCCGCCGCCGGAGAGGCGCCGGCCCCTGGGCGGGAAGATTACGCGGCTTCTGCCAGCCGGCCGTTGATGATCAGCCCCTCGCGGCCGGCTGAAACCGCCACCCGCTCCCCATCGTGGATCGCGCCTTCCAGGATAAGCCCGGCGAGCGGGTTTTGCAGCGTCCGCTGGATCACCCGCTTCAGCGGCCGAGCGCCATAGACCGGATCGTAGCCTTCCGCGGCCAGCCATTCGAGGGCTGCGGCATCGAGCTCGAGCGTAATCTTGCGATCCGCCAGCAGCGCGCGCAGGCGTGTGAGCTGGATTTGCACGATCGAGGCCATCTCCGCCCGCTGCAGGCGCTGGAACAGGATCACCTCATCCAGACGGTTGAGGAATTCGGGCCGGAAATGCGCCCGCACGATCGTCATCACCTGGCCCTGCACCATGGCGGGCGTTTCCCCCTCCGGCTGAGCGGCGAGGATCTCGCTGCCGAGGTTGCTCGTCAGCACGATGATCGTATTGCGGAAATCGACCGTGCGCCCCTGGCCGTCGGTCAGCCGCCCGTCATCCAGCACCTGCAGCAGGATGTTGAAGACATCCTCATGCGCTTTCTCGACCTCATCGAAGAGGATCACCTGGTAGGGCCGCCGCCGCACCGCCTCCGTCAGCACCCCACCCTCATCGTAGCCGACATAGCCGGGCGGCGCGCCGATGAGGCGGGAGACGGCATGCTTCTCCATGAACTCGCTCATATCGACGCGGAGCAGCGCCCTTTCGTCATCGAAGAGGAAGGCCGCGAGCGCCTTGGTGAGTTCCGTCTTGCCGACACCAGTGGGGCCGAGGAAGAGGAAGCTGCCGATCGGCCGGTTCGGATCCTGCAAGCCCGCCCGTGCCCGCCGCACGGCGTTGGAGACGGCGCGGAGCGCATCCTCCTGCCCGACGACCCGCCGGCGCAGTTCGTCCTCCATGCGCAGAAGCTTGGCGCGCTCGCCTTCCAGCATGCGATCGACCGGCACGCCGGTCCACCGGCTGACGACGGAGGCGATCTGCTCCTCAGTCACCGCTTCATTGACCAGCCGCCCATCCGACTGGCTCTCGGCGATCTGGCGTTCGAGCCCGGGGATGACGCCGTAGAGCAGCTCCGAGGCACGGCCGAGATCGCCCCGCCGCTGCGCCATCTCGACTTCGCTGCGCGCCTGGTCGAGCTTTTCCTTGAGCTTCTGGGCCCCCGCCAGCCGGTCCTTCTCGTTGCTCCAGGCGGTGGTCAGCGCGTCCGACTTTTCCTGTAGCTCGGAGACCTCGCGCTCCAGCTTCTCCAGCCGCTCCCGCGAGGCTGCATCCTCCTCCCGCCGCAGCGCCTCCCGCTCGATCTTGAGCTGGAGTAGCCGGCGGTCCAATTCGTCGAGCTCCTCGGGCTTGCTATCCACCTGCATGCGTAGGCGGCTCGCCGCCTCGTCCACGAGGTCGATCGCCTTGTCGGGCAGAAAGCGGTCCGCGATATAGCGATTGGAGAGCGTCGCGGCGGCGACCAGCGCGCCATCCGAGATGCGCACGCCATGGTGCAGCTCGTATTTCTCCTTGATGCCCCGGAGGATCGAGATTGTATCTTCAACCGAAGGTTCGCCCACGAAGACCGGCTGGAAGCGCCGGGCCAGCGCCGCGTCCTTCTCGACATGCTTGCGGTATTCGTCGAGCGTCGTGGCCCCGATGCAGTGCAGCGTGCCGCGGGCGAGTTCAGGCTTGAGGAGGTTCGAGGCATCCATCGCGCCATCGGCCTTGCCGGCGCCGACGAGGGTGTGCATCTCGTCGATGAAGAGCACGACCTCACCCTGCGCCGCCTCGATCTCCTGCAGCACGGCCTTCAGCCGCTCCTCGAACTCGCCGCGATACTTGGCGCCCGCGACCATGGCGCCGAGATCGAGCGCCAGCAGCTTCTTGTTCTTGAGCGCCTCCGGCACGTCGCCATTGACGATGCGCAAGGCCAGACCCTCGACGATCGCGGTCTTGCCGACGCCAGGCTCGCCGATCAGCACCGGGTTGTTCTTGGTGCGGCGGGCCAGCACCTGAATCGTCCGGCGGATCTCCTCATCCCGCCCGATCACCGGATCGAGCTTGCCGGAGCGGGCCTGCTCGGTCACGTCGCGGGCGTATTTCTTGAGCGCGTCGAAGGTCGATTCCGCGCCGGCGCTCGTCACCCGGCGGCCTTTGCGCATCTCGGTCACCGCCCGGTCGAGCGCCTGGGCGTTCGCCCCGGCCTCGCGCAGCGCACGCCCGGCGACGCCCTCGGCCGCCGCGAGGGCGACCAGCAGGCGGTCCTGCGCGACGTAATCATCCCCCGCGCGTTCGGCCGCCTGCTGCGCGGCATCGAGCACGCGCACCAGATCGGGGGTGATCTGCGGCTGGCCGGCGCCGCCGCCCTGCACTTTCGGGATGCGGGCGATGTCGAGATCGACGGCCCGCTTGGCGGCCTGGGCATCGCCGCCGGCGGCACGGATGAGGCCGGAGGCCGCGCCCTCCGGATCGTCCAGCATCGCCTTCAGCAGATGCTCGGCCCCGATGCGCTGGTGGAATTCGCGGATGGCGATGGTCTGCGCGGCTTGCAGGAAGCCGCGGGAACGTTCGGTGAGTTTTTCGATATCCATGGGCTTGTCCCTTTCGATCGAGGCGACGACGGCACGCTCTGCCCCTCAGGAGGCGACAGGCGCGGTTTACGCCAGGAAGGTAGGAACTGCCTTGCGCTACCTCAAGGGGCTGTGATCTCGGCGAGCGCGGAATTCCGCCGCTCGGCCTCGGCGCGGCGCAGCCGCTCCGCGCCCTCCGCATCAGCGTCGCTCTCCACCTCCGCCTCTGCTTCCGCCGCCTCTGGAGCCGCCGGCGCCTCGTCCTCGCGCTCCGCGCTCTCTGCCGGCGCCTCCTCCCGCTCACCGACGATGACATCGACATTGACCGTCATTGCCAGGAAATCCTCCGGCTGGCCGATATAGCCGCCGGAGAGTGGCGTCGCCTGATGCGGCTCGCGCGCCATGCAGACGCGGATAAGGTTGCGCCCGGCGATCAGCCCGTTCGTCGGGTCATATTCCACCCAGCCGGCGCCCGGCAGGTAGATGGCGCACCAGGCATGGGTGGCGCCGCCGCCCACCATCGGATCGACGCTATCGACAAGCGCCGCATCATAGAGGTAGCCGGAGACGAAACGCGCCGCGAAGCCGAGGCTGCGCGCCGCCTCCATCATCAGCACCGCGAAATCCCGGCAGGCGCCGCGCCCGCTCGCCAGCGTCTCGAGCGGCGCATGGGTTCCCTTGGCCTCGCGCCCCTCATAGATGAAATCGGCCTTGATCGCCTCGGTCATGGCGATGAGCAGGTCGCGCGTCAGGGTCTGCCCGTCGCGGCGGAGGAAGCGGCGGGCCCAGGCCTCCACCTGGCGATCCGGATCGGCGTAATGCGGCTCGATCAGCCGGCTGAGATCGGGATATTCATCCCCCGCATAGCGGAAGGGGTAATGCTCGGCCGAGGGGTCGATCGGCATGCCCTCCTCGACCGGAAAATGCTCGAGATCGAGCGTCGAGACGATGCGCAGATGATCGGTGAGGCGCTCCGGCCAGTTGAGGAAGCAGACGGAGTTGCCGAACACGTCATGCGCCCAGCGGATGGTGGCGCCGCCCGGCAGGATGCCGAGCGTCGCGTCCAGCAGGCGCAGGTCATGGCTGTCACGCGGGCGCATCATCAGGCGATGCTCGGTCAACCTGACCGGCTCGGCATATTCGTAATCCGTCGTATGGATGATGCGGACGCGGGGCATGGGCGCGGTCAACCGGCGGCCGGGGCACTGGCCGCGGCGGCCGGCGGGCGAGCCAGTGGGCGGCGCGGCCCGCAGCCGCGGGAGAGGCGCGCGCGCAGCCGCCCGATGCGGCCAAGCCCGGCGAGGCGCCGCTCGAAGAAGGCGAGCGCCGCCTCCTCGCTCTCCTCCGGCCGGGCCAGCCAGAAGAGAAAGGTCGGCAAGAGGATCGCGGCCAGGCTGGCGCGCTTGGTGTACCAGCTGAGATCCTCGGCGGTATCGCCCGCCCCCTCCCAGATCGCATCGACGATGCGCGCCGTGATCCGCGCGGCGAGCACCGCCTGGCCTGGCCGCAAAAGCCAGCCGCAAGCCCGCCGCGCCGCCTCGCGATCGACCGCCAAGCTTCGCAAAAGCGCCGCGACCAGCGCGCGCACCCGCTTCGAGACGCGGTTTTCGCACGCCACCTGCGGCCCGGCGGCAGCCCGCGCGCGCTCCAGAGCGAGGGCGAAATAGGCCTCCACCATCTCCGGCGCGCCGCGCGGGAAATGAAACACCACCTCGCCCGCATCGCGCCCGGCTGCGACGAGGCCGGCCGCCAGCGCCCGCTCCGTCCAGCCGTAGCGGGGAACGAAGGGTAGCATGGCTTCCAGCGCCGCCCGCGTCTCGGCATCCATCGGTTGGTCCAGATCAGGCCGCATCGTCAGTCTCCCGCACCGGGCAGAGCCGGGGCAAAACGCGCCAGCTCCTCATTGAAGCCGATCAGCGAAAAATCCGTCATCCGCATGGGATAGAGGATGCCGTCGAGATGGTCACTTTCATGCTGCACCACAACGGCATGCAGCCCCCGCGCCTGACGATGGATCGCGCTGCCGTGACGATCCTTTCCCGTATAGGTGATGTGCGTGAAGCGGGGCACCGCCGCCTGCAGCCCCGGGATGGAGAGGCAGCCCTCCCAGCCGAGGCGCTGATCGGCACCGGCCTCGGCGAAAAGCTGCGGATTGATCACGGCCTGTGGCGGCAGCCCCGCCTCGCTCTCCTCCGCGCCCCGCTCCGCCGGCAGGTGAAAGACGAAAAGGCGAAGCGGAACATGCACTTGCGGCGCGGCGAGGCCAACCCCACCGGCATCGAGCATGGTCTCGATCATATCGTCGATGAGCCGCTGCACCTCGGGCGCGGTGGGGTCTTCCACCGGCTCGGCACGGCCGAGGAGGACAGGGTGGCCCATGCGGGCAATCTTGAGTATGGCCAATGGCAGCTCCGAGACGGCAGAAAAGGAAAGCGGTTGGACGGGCGGCGCGAACATGGTATAGGCCGCGCCTGTCCTGGGGCGGAGCGCGTTTTCCGCCCCTCTCTCATTATAGCAATTCCATCAGATGGAGCAGGCGGCCCGGTGCAGGTTCTCGTTCGCGACAACAATGTCGATCAGGCGCTCAAAGCGCTTAAGAAGAAGATGCAGCGCGAAGGTATTTTTCGCGAGATGAAGCTGCGTCGTCATTTCGAGAAGCCGTCCGAGCGGCGGGCCCGGGAGGCGGCGGAAGCGGTGCGCCGCGCCCGCAAGATGGAGCGCAAGCGCCTGGAGCGCGAAGGCTTCTAAGCGAGGCCCCCAGGCAGCCGGCCCCCGGTTTCGGCAGGCCCTTACCGACCAAGAACCCCTGCGGCCCGGTGCGCCGCAGGGGTTTTTTCGTGGCGCGAGCGGACGCCTTGCGCGGGGGCATCAACCCCTTCTTCGCGCCTGCACAAGAATGTGACGGGCGCCTCTCCGCGGCCTTTTTCCGCAACTTATCCGCCGGCGGCGGCAAATGAGGCAATAAAGGCATCGCGCCGCCCCAGCATAGCCAGAAACCCCACCTATCTCCTCTCTCGCCGGTCGATTGACCATGCAATGACCCGCCGATGGCAGGAGAAAGAGAGCATGCGGATTGCCCAGATCGCCCCTTTGACGGAAGCCGTTCCCCCGAAGCTCTACGGCGGCACGGAGCGAGTCGTCTCCTATCTCACCGAGGAACTGGTGGCGATGGGGCATGATGTGACCCTCTTCGCCAGCGGCGATTCCGTAACGGAAGCCGAGCTTGACGCGGTCTGGCCGAAGGCGTTGCGCCTTGACCCCACGGTGCGGGACAGTCTCGCCCCGCTCGCCATGCTGCTCGAGCGCGTGCGCCAGCGGGCCGATGAATTCGACGTGCTGCACTTCCATCTGGATTACTGGCCGGCTTCGCTCTTCGCCCGCCACCGGGTGCCCTTCGTCACCACGCTCCATGGCCGCCTCGACCTGCCGGAGCTGAAGCCGGTCTATGCCGAACTGCCGCCGATGAATGTCGTTTCCATCTCGGAATCCCAGCGCCGGCCGTTGCAGGAAGTGAACTACGTCGGCACCGTGCTGCACGGCCTGCCGGCGAATCTGCTGACGCCGCAGCCGGGGGTGGAGCCGGCCTACCTCGCCTTCCTCGGCCGCATCTGCCCCGAGAAGCGGCCGGATCGGGCCATCCGCATCGCGCGTGCCGCGGGCATTCCGCTCAAGATCGCCGCCAAGGTGGACCGGGTCGATCGGGAGTATTTCGAGACCGAGATCGCATCGATGATCGCGGAAGGCGGGGTCGAACTGGTGGGCGAGATCAACGAGGCGCAGAAGCCCGCCTTCCTCTCCGGCGCGCGCGCCCTGCTCATGCCGATCGACTGGCCGGAGCCCTTCGGCCTCGTGATGATCGAGGCGATGGCCTGCGGCACGCCGGTGATCGCCTATAATCACGGCTCGGTGCCGGAGGTGATCGACGACGGGCTGACCGGCTTCATCGTCGAGGACGAGGCGGGCGCCGTCGCCGTGATCGGCGAGCTTGGCCGCCTCTCCCGCCAGGCGGTACGCAAGACCTTCGAGCGGCGCTTCACCGCGCGGCGGATGGCGGAGGATTACCTCGCCCTCTACCGCAGCCTCTCCCGCTTCCAGCGGCCGCGCCTGCGCGTCGTCGGCTGAGGAGGCCGATCGGCCAAAGCAAAAAGGGCGCGTCCGCACCGGGCGCACCCTTTTTCACTCTCGTCAGGCTGGTGCCTGACCCCCGTGCCCTGGCCCGGTTCTTCGCGAGGCTGAGATTTCGCGAAGCTCAGAGAGCCTTGAGGTTGGTCGCCGCCGCCTTGCCACGCTCCATGGCCACGTCGTAGCTGACCTTCTGGCCCTCGTTCAAACCGCGCATCCCGGCCGCCTGGACCGCCGTGATATGCACGAAAACGTCCTTTCCACCATCCTGAGGCATGATGAACCCATAGCCCTTGGTGGTGTTGAACCACTTCACAGTGCCGATCGCCATCGCTGTACTCAACTCCGTCTCAGATAAACCCCGCGCCGCAACCTTCAGGCCCTTTGGCTTGACGGCGCCGCCAGAGACAGAGGCGCAACAAGGAAGGCCAGAATTTGATAGCGTATGAGCCATGCAGAAAACGGCTGGGGTTGTCAATCACAATGAAAACCCCAGTGCGCGCATAGAAAAAGGGGCAAGCCAGGCTTGCCCCTTGTTCTTGAAGCATAACGGAGTGCGCCGGGGCCGAAGCCCCGACGCGCCCTGCGATATTAGAAGTCCATATCGCCCATGCCGCCCATGCCGCCGCCGCCCGGGCCACCGGCCGGAGCCTTCTTTTCCGGCTTCTCGGCAACCATCGCCTCGGTGGTGATGAGCAGGCCGGCAACCGAGGAAGCATCCTGCAGCGCCGTGCGCACGACCTTCGCCGGGTCGATGATGCCGGCCGCGACCAGATCCTTGAACTCGCCGGTCTGCGCGTCGTAGCCCCAGTTGTACTCGTCCTTCTCCAGCACCTTGCCGGCGATCACGGCGCCGTCGGCACCGGCATTCTCGGCGATCTGGCGCAGCGGCGTCTGGATCGCCTTGCGGACGATCTCGATGCCGAAGGTCTGGTCGGCGTTGTCGCCCTTGAGGCCGTGCAGGATCTTGGAAGCGCGCGTCAGCGCGACGCCGCCACCCGGCACGATGCCTTCCTCGACCGCCGCGCGGGTCGCGTGCAGCGCATCGTCCACGCGGTCCTTGCGCTCCTTCACCTCGACCTCGGTCGAGCCGCCGACGCGGATCACGGCGACGCCACCGGCGAGCTTCGCGAGGCGCTCCTGGAGCTTCTCACGGTCGTAGTCGGAGGTCGTCTCCTCGATCTGGGCGCGGATCTGCGCGCAACGGCCCTTGATGTCGTCGGCCTTGCCCACACCCTCGACGATCGTGGTGTTTTCCTTCTCGATCAGAACCTTCTTGGCCCGGCCGAGCATGTTCAGCGTCACCGTCTCGAGCTTGATGCCGAGATCTTCGCTGATCACCTGGCCACCGGTGAGGATCGCGATGTCTTCCAGCATGGCCTTGCGGCGATCGCCGAAGCCCGGAGCCTTCACCGCCGCGATCTTGAGGCCGCCGCGCAGCTTGTTGACCACGAGGGTGGCGAGCGCCTCGCCTTCGATGTCTTCCGCGATGATGAGCAGCGGCTTGCCGGACTGCACGACCGCTTCGAGCAGCGGCAGCATCGGCTGCAGGCCGGAGAGCTTCTTCTCGTGGATGAGGATGTAGGGGCTGTCGAGATCAGCCACCATCTTCTCCGGATTGGTGATGAAATACGGAGAGACGTAGCCGCGGTCGAACTGCATGCCCTCGACCACGTCGAGCTCGGTCTCGATGCCCTTGCTCTCTTCGACGGTGATGACACCCTCGTTGCCGACCTTCTGCATCGCTTCCGAGATCTTCTGGCCGATATCGGCCTCGCCGTTCGCGGAGATCGTGCCGACCTGCGCGGTCTCGGAGGGCGTCGTGATCTTGCGCGAGCGGGCCTTCAGCTCTTCGACGACGAGCGTGACGGCCTTGTCAACGCCGCGCTTCAGATCCATCGGGTTCATGCCGGCGGCGACGGCCTTGAGCCCTTCGCGCACGATCGCCTGGGCGAGCACGGTCGCCGTCGTCGTGCCGTCACCGGCGAGGTCGTTGGTCTTCGAGGCCACTTCGCGCACCATCTGGGCGCCCATGTTCTCGAACTTGTCGGAAAGCTCGATTTCCTTCGCGACCGTCACACCGTCCTTGGTGATGCGGGGGGCGCCGAAGCTCTTGTCGATGACGACGTTGCGGCCCTTGGGGCCGAGCGTCACCTTCACGGCATCGGCCAGGATGTCCACGCCGCGCAGCAGGCGGGCGCGGGCGTCGGTTGAAAAGCGAACGTCTTTCGCTGCCATGGGATTCGTCCTTCCAGAAAAAAGACAGGATCGGTTGGGGCCGGGCGCCGGTATGGCCGCCCGGGCGGATTACGCGGCGATCACACCCATGATGTCGCTCTCCTTCATGATGAGGAGCTCTTCACCATCGATCTTCACCTCGGTGCCGGACCACTTGCCGAACAGGATGCGGTCACCCGCCTTCACATCGAGCGCGACGATCGCGCCCTGCTCATTGCGAGCGCCGGGGCCCACGGCCACGACTTCGCCTTCCATCGGCTTTTCCTTGGCGGTATCGGGGATGATGATCCCGCCAGCGGTCTTCTCCTCCGCGGTGAGGCGGCGGACAACGACGCGGTCGTGCAGGGGACGGAACTTCATTCGGATCGCTCCTGAATGCTCAAGTTGATGCTCTGAACCTGCTGGCGGCCCAGAGAGCGGCACCGGCCAGCGCGGTTTTGGCACTCTCATCGTGAGAGTGCCAGCGACTTAACCAAACCCCCCGCCCCTGTCAATGACTTCGGCAGCACTCTCAGGGCTTGAGTGCTAATACGCTGAGAACGTTCGGTTTTTTCTTGAGGCGGCGCGCAGTTCTTGTCATCGTTCTGCAACGGGGGCGGCCCGATTGCCAGTGCCGCCCGCGAAATACCCCGGCCGCGCGCCGGCAAACCACCGAAAGGCCTGCCCGTCGCACATCACCCCCCGAACGCCACCCCTCCCATTGTCCGAGGAATCCAGCATGAGCCTCAGCCTGCAATTGCGTGACTATCGCCTCACCACGGCAGAGATTCTCTATCACCTGCCGGATCACCCCGCCGTCCTGCAAAGCTATATCTGGCAGGAGATGGACCTCGCTCCCGATTACCCCTCGCTGCGCAAATTCCTCGACTTCTGGAAGCGCGAGATCGAGGGCCGGCTGCATTCGGTCCGCATCAGCCAGGCCGGCAGCCTCATCCGCCCGCCGGCGCTCCGCCATATCGATCACCACCTCACTCTGCATTAGCGCCCCCCTGCCCGGCGGCGGCGGACTTGCCCCGGCAGGGCGAGAGGTGGTGCAATGGTGCCGCGGCATCTCCATATCCGGAGCCGCCGCCGGCTTCCGCCGCGCCGCCTCCCGCTGAAGGGTTTTCGCCATGCTGCCCGCCGCCACCCCGCTTGAGACCACCGACCGGCTGTTCTTCGGCCAGGCGTCCAGCCAGCTTGACCGCACAGCCGCCGAGCGGCAGGTGCGCGCGGCGCTGGCCGGGGCGGAGGATGGCGAGTTGTTCCTCGAATACCGGGAAAGCGAGGCCCTGGCGCTCGAGGATGGGCGTATCCGCACCGCGAGTTCCGACACCGCGCTCGGCTTCGGGCTGCGCGCCGTCTCCGGCGAGGCGACCGGCTATGCCCATGCGGGCGAAATCTCAGCCGCCGCCCTCGCACGCGCGGCGGAAAGCGTCGGCGCCGTGCGCGCGGGCCATGCGGGCCACGTGATGGCCGCCCCCCAGGCCACCAACCAGCGGCTTTATAGCGACGAGAACCCCCTCCGCACGACCGACTTCGCCGCCCGCGCCGCGCTCCTCGGCGAGATCGACGCTTTCGCCCGCAGCCTCGACCCGCGGGTAACCCAAGTCATGGCCTCGCTCACCGGGGAGTGGCAGGCGGTGCAGATCCTGCGCGCCGATGAAAGCCGCGTCGCCGATCTGCGGCCGCTCGTCCGTCTCAGCGTCTCGGTGGTGGTGGAGCAGGACGGCCGGCGCGAGACCGGGAGCTTCGGCACCGGCGGTCGCTTCTCCTACGCCCAGGTGATGGAAGCGGGCGTCTGGCGCGCCGCGGTGGAGGAAGCGCTGCGGCAAGCGCGGCTCAATCTCGACAGCGTCGCCGCACCCGCGGGCGAAATGGAGGTGGTGCTTGGCTCGGGCTGGCCCGGCATCCTGCTGCATGAGGCGATCGGCCATGGCCTCGAAGGCGATTTCAACCGCAAAAAGACCTCCGCCTTCGCGGGCCTGCTCGGCCAGCGCGTCGCGTCCCCCGGCGTCACGGTCGTCGATGACGGCACGCTGCCGGACCGGCGCGGCAGCCTCACGGTGGATGACGAAGGCACGCCCACCAGCCGCACCGTGATGATCGAGGATGGCATCCTGACCGGCTATATCCAGGATCGGCTGAACGCGCGGCTGATGGGCATGCGTGCCACCGGCAACGGCCGCCGCCAATCCTACGCCCATGCGCCGATGCCGCGCATGACGAATACGATCATGCTCGCGGGCGGCCATTCGCCCGAGGAGATGATCGCCTCGGTCAAGCGTGGCCTCTATGCGGTGAATTTCGGCGGCGGGCAGGTGGATATCACCTCGGGCAAGTTCGTCTTCTCCGCCTCCGAGGCGTACATGATCGAGGATGGCCGCCTCGGCGCGCCGGTGAAGGGCGCGACCATCATCGGCAATGGGCCGGATGCGCTGACGAAGGTGACGATGATCGGCAACGACATGGCGCTCGATCCGGGCATCGGCACCTGCGGCAAGCAGGGCCAGGGCGTGCCAGTGGGCGTCGGCCAGCCGCATTTGAAGATGGCGGGGCTGACGGTGGGCGGCACGGCACGCTGAGGCGTCGCTGAATCGCTCCGGAAATTGCTCGTCACCCGCGAAGGCGCATGACGACTTGGTTTGGCAGGGCGAGGCGCGGTGAGCGCCTCGCCCTTTTCGTTTAGGGCGTGATGCCGGCCGGCAGCGGCGGCAAGGTGCCGGCCCCCGAGGAAGCGGCAGGCGCCGTGGAACTCGCCGGTGCGGCCGGCTGAGGTGTGGCCGGCTGAGGCGCCGCCGGCTGAGGCGCCGCCGGCTGCGGCGTCAGCGGCATCGGAGCGGTCGGCGCGGCCGGCTGAGGCGCGGCCGGCTGAGGCGCCGCCGGCTGCGGCGTCAGCGGCATCGGAGCGGTCGGCGCGGCCGGCTGAGGCGCGGCCGGCGCCGTGACCGGGCTCGCGGAGGGCGAAACCGGCATGGTGCCGAGCGTGCCGCTCGGCATGCCGCCGCTGGCTGCCGGCATCGTCGGGGTCAGCGGTGTCGGCGCGCCCGGCACGCCGCTCGCGGGCGGCATGGTTCCGGCCGCTGGCGCTGCGAAATCCTGCCCGGTCGGGACCGGATTGCCCATCGGCAGGCCGAGGCTGCTGCCCGGCATGCTCTGATCCGTCCCCGCCGGCGGCGGGGTAATGGCATTGGCACCGGGGGTGGCCGTCGGCATGCTGCCGAGCGGCGCCGGGGCGCCAAGCGTTCCCCCCGTCGCCGGCAGCACGCTGCCAGGGCCGCCGAGCGGAGTCGCCTGCACCGGCACCGGCGCCGCCGGCCCGCCCACCACCGTCGAACTGCCGCCGACCAGCCAGGCCGCGAGGTTGTGGCGGATCTGATATTCAAGCTCGACATTCGCCGCGCTCACCAGCTCCTGCGTCATGCTGTAGAGGAAGGCGCGGAGGGCTGTCGGGTCGGTCGTATCCGGCATGGTGCGGGTGCGGCTCACCGTCGCGTCCGTATAGCCGCGCTGGCGGCCATCGGCGGAGGTGAGCACGAGGCGGATCGAGACATTGCCCACCGCCGTATCGTTCACCTGGTTGATCGAAGCGGCGTTGATGATGACCTTCGCGGTGCCGCCCGTGCCGGCCGCGACGAGGCGATCCTGGATCATCTGCTCCACCGCCTGCAGGGGGCTCTCCGGGCTCATCGCATCGAGGCTGGAACCATCCTGCGCCTCGGCGAAGCGCACCTCGTTCTCGATCGAGCCGACATTCAGCGAGATCGGCGCGAGATAGTTGTAGCGCAGCGGCGGGAAGCTTTGCGGCATGCTCTCGCCGCCCGAGCAGGCGGCCAGCAGCAGCGGCAGCACCAGACAGGTGCCGAGCGCCACGGGGCGGAACAGGGAACGTCTCACCTTTGCAAACCTCCTATTGCGCATGCGGGGCCGGTCCGGATTGGCCCCGCACCTCTTCCCGCGGAAAGCGGAAATCGACATTGCAGAACTCGCAGGTCATCACGATCGCTGCATCCTGCGCCATCTCGTCGAGCTCAGCCGGGGCGAAGCGTTCGAGAATGCCCGAGAGCTTGGCGCGGGAGCAGCGGCAGCCATAACCAAGGGCGCGCGGCCGATCGGCCATCACCTCCTCCGAATGGAAGAGACGGTAGAGCAGATCCTCGGGCGCCAGCGCGTCGTCCAGCAATTCGTCCTCGGTCACCGTCGCGGCGAGGGTCGTCGCGGTATTCCAGCTCTCATCGGCCTCGGCCGCGGTCATCGGCAGATTGGCCTCGCCGCCATGGGCGATGCGTTCCAGGATCAGCGCGCTGGCCCGCCAGCCGCCCTCCCGCCGCCCGCAGGCGAGGTGCAGCGCGCATTGCAGCTGCTCGCTCGAGGCGAAGTAGTGCAGCGCCATATCGGCCAGCGCCGGACCTTCGATCGACACGATGCCCTGGTAGCGCTCGCTCTCCGGCCCCTGGTCCACCGTGAAAGCGAGGTAGCCGGCGCCCAGCAGATCGGCATCCGTCGCCGCCGCAAGATCGGCGATGGCGGCGAGCTTAGTGGCATCGGCCCGGGCATAGCCGCGCAGCATGCCCTGGTCGGTGCAATCGGTGAGCAGCAGGTTCACCGGCCCATCCCCCTTGGTCTGGATGCTGAAGGTGCCGGTGAATTTCAGCGCGGTCGCCAGCGCCGCGGTGAGGGCGAGCGCCTGGCCGGCCAGCGCGGTCACCCGGTCGGGGTTCTTATGGCGGGAGAGCAGCGCATGGGCGAGCGGGCCGAGCCGCACCAGCCGCCCGCGCACCGGGCGATGGGCGAGATGAAAGGGGGTGATGCCGCGCGGCACCACGGTATCCGGCACATCCGGCCGGCCACTATCGAGAAAGGCTGGAAAATCGCTCATAGGCTCCACTTAAGCGGCCTCGCCGGATTGCGCCATCCGCCGCGGCGGAAATCTCCCCTGCCCCGCACCGCCGCCGCGCTTGGCAAGCTTAGCGGCCGAGCCGCCATAGCGGAACCGGCCCGATGCCGGCGACCCCGCCTTGCAGGCTGAGCGGCAGGGCGATCGCGTTGCCCGGGGCGGCCGGCTGCCGCAACACGGCCAGCACCGCCGCCATGGCGCGCGCCTGGTTCTGCGTCATGACCTTGCGGGCCGCGAGCAGCTTGAGGCTCTGGCCGAGGCCGGAAACTTCGAGGCTGAGCAGCCCGGCGGGGCGCAACGCCGCGTCGAGATGCAGCGACCCCGCGGCGGTAAGGTGCAGCGGGCCGGCCTCCAGGACCGCGCGATGGAGGGTGAGGCTGCCGCCCGCCGCCGCCCAGCGCCGCGCATTCTGCGCCGCATCCTGCCGCGCGGCCTCGGCCGGCCAGGGGCCGGAGAGGACGAAATCCACCCCCAGCCGCCCCACCGTGCCGAGCGCCGCCATATGCGAGGGCGGCAGTTGCGCCCCCTCCAACTGGCCGGCGAAAGCAACCGCCGTGCCGCTGGCCGGCGCCCCGCGATCGAGCCGGAGCGCTGCCGCCATCCTCGCGATCGAGAGCGGCTTGAGACCGCCCTGTGCCGGCACCGCGGCGAGGATGGACTCTGCCGAGATCTGGGTGAGGCCGAGCGTCCAGCCCGGGCCGAAGGCCGCCTCCCCCGCCATATGCGCCGCCTGGAAGCGGATCGGCGCCGCCCCGCCGATCGCCAGGGATTGCCGCCCGGCGAGGCCGAGATAGAGGCTGTGCGGATGGCGGATGTCGAGCGCGACCGTCAGCCCCGCCGCGGTCCAGCCGATGCCGCCGGGCAGATAGGCGCCGCCGCCCGACACCACGAGATGGCCGAGCCGGACGCCCGCCGCCATCGGCCAGCCGGTGCGCACCGGCGCATCATGGCTGATGCGCCAGCCCTCCGCCCGCCGCGCCGCCTCGAAGCTCGCGATCTGGCCCATCAGACGGCCGCTGACATTGTACCACAGCGCCGTCCAGATCCCGCCGAAGGCGAGCGCCAGCAGCAGGAGGAGGAGGAAGAACCGTCGGAACCGTCGCCGCGTCGTCATGCACATCCCTATCGCCATGCTGGCGCTTGCCGCCATCCTGGCCGCATCCTATGGCTCAGGCAATCGATCGTGACCGGAGATCCAGATGGCTGCCAAATCCGTGAAGAAAGTCGTGCTCGCCTATTCCGGGGGGCTCGATACCAGCGTCATCCTGAAATGGCTGCAAACCACCTATGGCTGCGAGGTGGTGACCTTCACGGCCGATCTCGGCCAGGGCGAGGAGCTGGAGCCCGCGCGCCGCAAGGCCGAGATGTTCGGCGTGAAGCAGATCTTCATGGACGATCTGCGCGAGACCTTCGTGCGCGATTTCGTCTTCCCCATGTTCCGCGCCAATGCCCTCTACGAGGGGCAGTATCTGCTCGGCACCTCCATCGCCCGGCCGCTCATCGCCCAGCGACAGATCGAGATTGCGGAAGAGGTGGGCGCCGATGCGGTGGCCCATGGCGCCACCGGCAAGGGCAACGACCAGGTGCGCTTCGAACTCGCCTATTATGCCCTCAAACCCGATGTGACGGTGATCGCCCCCTGGCGTGAGTGGGACCTCACCAGCCGCACCCGCCTCATCGAATTCGCCGAGAAGCACCAGATCCCGGTGACGAAGGACAAGCGCGGCGAGGCGCCCTTCTCGGTCGATGCCAACCTGCTGCACTCCTCCTCGGAGGGCAAGATCCTCGAAGACCCGGCCGTGGAGGCGGATGAGATCGTCTATCAGCGCACCATCCGCCCCGAGGACGCGCCGGATGTGGCGACGACCATCACCATCGATTTCGCCCATGGCGATCCGGTCGCGATCGACGGCGAGGCGCTTTCCCGCGCCGCACTGCTCACCAAGCTCAATGCGCTCGGCCGCGCCAATGGCATCGGCCGGCTCGATCTCGTCGAGAACCGCTTCGTCGGCATGAAATCGCGCGGGATCTACGAGACGCCGGGCGGCACCATCCTCTTGGCCGCCCATCGTGGCATCGAAAGCATCACGCTGGATCGCGAGGCGGCGCATCTGAAGGACAGCCTCATGCCGCGCTATGCCGAGCTCATCTATAACGGCTTCTGGTTCAGCCCGGAGCGGCGGATGCTGCAAGCGCTGATCGACACCAGCCAGGCTTCGGTGACGGGGCGGGTGACGATGAAGCTCTA
The DNA here is from genome assembly GCF_054665095.1 of Acidisoma sp. C75. NCBI lineage: Bacteria > Pseudomonadati > Pseudomonadota > Alphaproteobacteria > Acetobacterales > Acidocellaceae > Acidisoma > Acidisoma sp. C75. The sequence continues at coordinate 365,195 of NZ_BAAFHD010000003.1, read as the reverse complement.
CAAGGGCAACGCGACGGTGATCGGCCGCGAAAGCCCCAACAGCCTCTATTCGATGAAGGTCGTGACTTTCGAGGATGACCAGGGCGCCTATAACCAGCAGGATGCGCAAGGCTTCATCAAGCTGCAGGCGCTGCGCCTGCGGCTCGGCGCGTCTGCGGGGCGCAAGGGCGGCGGGCTGTAATCGAAAGTTTTTGAGGGCGCGGGAACTTTTTTCAAAAAGTTCCCGCTCTTCCAAACTCCCGATCTACCAGGGAAGCGCCTCGCCCTTGTAGTTGAAATAGCTGAGGCCGGGCTGGCCATGCCGCGCTGCCAGCGCGTCGACGACGCCTGGAATGCTTTCCTCGATACTGAGCGTTGCATCCTCACCGCCCATATCGGTCCGCACCCAGCCAGGATCGACGAGTGCCAGGCTCCGCCCGTCCTCGGCATGCCGGGCAGCGTAGGAGCGCATCAGCGTGTTGAGCGCCGCCTTGCTGGCGCGATAGACCTCCCATCCCCCCGTCTCGTTGAGCGTGACGCTCCCCAGACTCGAGGACATGGCGGCGATCATGCCGCCCCGGCGGACGAGCGATCCCAGCGTCTCGATAGCCCGCATGGGGCTGAGCGCGTTCGTCACCATGATGCGGGTGAAATCTTCGGTCGAGGCTTGATCGACGCGATCGTCCGGCCCATTGGCGACGGCGGCATTGACGAAGAGAAGGTCGAGCGTGACGCCGGAGAGCCGCTGCTTCAGCGCGGCGATCTGGGCAGGCTCGGTCATGTCGAGATGCTCGATCACCAGCCGGCCGGAGGATTGTTCGGCGAGCGCCTGCAAGTCCCTCTGCCCGACGGAACGCGCCGTCGCGATCACCGTCCAGTCGCGGCGGAGCCATTCCCGGGCGAGCGCCAGGCCCAAGCCGCGGGAGGCACCGATGATGAGAGCGGTCGAAGTCACGGTCATGATCCCCTTTCGATTTGAACTCAGCCTCCCCCCAAGATATGAAGGATCCTTCAGTTTAGGAATTCGCTTTTGCGCCTCCTGCCGCCCGATCCGCTCAAGCCCCGGAAACTGCCGCGCCAGACCCGTGCGGCGGTGACGCTTGGCGCCATTTTCGAGGCGACCATTCAGGTTTTACTGGCGGATGGCGCGCCTCGCCTCACCACCACCCGCGTCGCGGAGCGCGCCGGCGTCTCGGTCGGCACCATGTATCAGTATTACCCGCATAAGCAGGCGCTGCTCTACGCCGTGCTGCAATCGCATCTCGACCATATCTCGGCGGAGGTAGAAGCCGCCTGCCTAGCGGGCCGAGGGCAAAGCGCGGCCGAGATGGGGGAGCGTCTGGTCCAAGCCTTCCTCAATGCCAAGAGCGAGCGGCTCGATGTGACAAAGGCACTCTATCTCATCGCCGAAGATCTCGATACGCGCTCGCTCCTCGCCGCGGCGTCCGAGCGGAACGTGGCGGCGGCCGCGGCCATGTTGGAAACGGCGCCCGACGCCGACTACGAAGACCTGCAGGCGGTCGCCTTCGCATTGTTCTCCGCGATCGCCGGCAGCACACGGATCGTCTTCGAGCGTGGGGTGAGCGTGACGGCCCTCGCTGCCTTGCGCCGCGAACTCTCCCTCATGTGCCGCGCCTATCTGAACGCCGCCCGCGTCGCCCGCCCAGGCGGCTGACGCTCGGGCTTCAGGTGCTGCGCCCCTTTTTTGCAAAAAAGGGTCGCCCCCAAAAAACTCTTGATTGATTGGGCTGGCTGGGTGACGCACTGGCTGCGCAACGTCCTGAGGGTCGGTCGGAATGCTGGACCACGTTACTATCGGCGTCGTCGATCTGCAGCGCTCAAAGGCTTTCTACGAGCGCGCGCTGCGCCCCCTCGGCATCACCTGCCTTTATACGGCAGAGACAGGCTTCGCAGGCTTCGGCGTGGACCCAAAAGCCTTCTTCTGGATCGGCCAGCGGAGCGCGCCGCAGACAAGCGTGCATATCGCCTTCACAGCCGAGGATCGGCGGACGGTCGATCGCTTCTACGAAGAAGCGCTCGCAGCCGGTGGGCGCGACAACGGCCCGCCCGGCCTCCGCCCACACTACCACCCGACCTACTACGGCGCCTTCATCCTCGACCCCGACGGCCACAACATTGAAGCCGTGTGTCATCGGGCGAAGTTGCCGCCCCATCATTAGGCAGCGAAGCCGCTCCCGAGGTTGCTCGGGAACGGCCGCCATGTCACCAGCCTTGCTCAGTCGGCAGAACAAATAGTTCCGCCACATCCATGTGCTTCGGTGCCTTGAGGGCGAAGAGGATGGTATGCGCGATATCCTCGCCTTCCAGAAATGTCATGCGCTGAGCGAGATCATCCATCTGTTGGCGATACCCGGCATCGGTGATTTGATCGTAAAGTTCTGACTTCACAGCGCCCGGCTGAATGCAGGTGACGCGGATATTGTGCTTAGGCGCCACTTCCATCCGCAGACCATCCGAGAAGGCTGCAACGGCGGCCTTCGTGGCGCAGTAAACCGTCAGCCCCGTGAAGACTTTGCGTCCTGCGATCGAGGACATATTGAAGATGTGACCTTCGTGCTGCGCAATCATCTGCGGCAGTACGGCAGCCGTCGCATTCAGAACGCCACTGATGTTGACGTCCACCATGCGCTGCCATTCATCGACCTTGAGGGCATCGATATCGGATAAGGGCATCAAGCCGGCATTATTGATCAGCACGTCGATACGGCCGAAGCGGCCGACGAGCGCCTGGACCGCAGCGTGCATAGCGGCCTTGTCCGTCACGTCAGCTTGCAGCGCGATCGCCTGCCCGCCAGCCTTCTCGATTTCAGCGACGAGCGCATCGAGCCGCTCCCTGCGCCGGGCTGCAAGGCCCACAATCAGACCTTCGGCGGCCAACTTCCGGGCGGTGGCAGCACCAATGCCGCTGGATGCCCCCGTGACCAAAGCGATCTTACCTTCCGTCGTCATTTCAACACTCCCTGCTCAAAGCAGAGACAAACCGCGGTTCGTCCCGGCAAGGCAGAGGTTAGGCTTGGCTATGGCCGGCTTCGCACGGCGGCTTGCGGTGCCTATCGGGCTTTTGCGCATATCTCCGCTGGGGCCCTTTAGCCTAAGCGATAATCGCTTGGGCTGACGCCTGTTTCTCGCCGGAAGATCTGCGCGAAATGGCTGGGGCTGCCGTAACCCACCTCCAAGGCGATATCGACGATCGGCCGGTCGGTCTCGCGCAGAAGCTGCCGCGCGCGCGCAAGACGTTGACGGATAAACCAGGCAGAAGGCGACTCCCCCATGCTATTGCGGAAGGCTCGGCTGAAATGAAAGCGGCTCATGCCCGCGGCTTGCGCCATGACCTCCAGGTCAAAAGGCTCATCCAAATGCGCCAGCATGCGCGCGACTGCCTGCCTTAGCCGAAAGGCCGGTAGTTGATCGCGCCTTCTCCTGATTGATTGACTAGAAGCCGCATAAGTCCGGACCAGGTGGATCGCGAGGCTCTGAGCAATTCCGTTAATAAGTATCGCGCTCGGAGGATGATCGGCCGTCAACTCAAGCCTTAGCCCCATCAGAAGGGCGGAGAGGAGAGCATCGCTCTCACCGGAGACGTCCCGCAATCGAGGGACAGCGGAGGGGCCCATGACCTCTTCCCCTGCCCGCATCAGGATTGGCAGCCCGACATAGAGATGCAAAACGTCGAAGGGAGCGGCAGCGTCGCTTTGCCAGCGCATCATGTAAGGTGCGTCGGCATGGGTCAGGAAAAAATCTCCTGCGGAGACGTGGCGGCCCTGCCACCTACCGTCCAGTTCGCGCTCCTCGACATGGGCCGCTCCGTTGATGATCCATACGATGAGCGGTTCCGCCAAAGCCGGAACCAGGACGCCGTCTTCACAGGGCGGACGGCGGAAGATCTGTGCTTCGAGCCCGTGCCAGGCCTCTCCCTCGCTCTGCGCAAGCTTATGTCCCCGGATATGCTGTTCCAGCGCCAGCCCCGAGGTTCGGGAATGATAGGGCGCCCCGGCCTCAGTCATCGATATCCTATCTGATTCGACCCAATATGAAGTATTTCATGATATGGCCTTGTTAAGGAAGGGTGATCCGCCACCCTCCCCCGGCCGCGCTCAGGAAGGCGCTGCACTTGTCCGCGCCATCGGCTAAAATCCCGGCATGACAGAGAACCCGGTGACCCTCGCCATCGCCGAACCGGCAGACTATCCGGCCTTCAAAAAAGACTTGCAGGCGGCTTTCGCGGTCGCCGTTGTCGCGGAGCTGGGCGCGTTGCCGGACGGCCCGATCCCCTCCGATCAGGAGCTTGATGCGGCGATCGCGACGCCGCGGGCGGTCGTTCTGCGCATCATCCATGAGGGCCGCGCCGTGGGCGGCGCCATCGTCTCGATCGATGAGGAGACGCAGCACAACGCGCTCGATCTCTTCTTCATCGCGGTGGGGCAGGAAGGCCGCGGCCTCGGCCATCGGGCCTGGCAGGCGATCGAGCGGCGGTTTCCGCAGACCCGCGTCTGGGAAACGCACACGCCCTATTTCGAGAAGCGGAACATCCACTTCTACGCGAACAAATGCGGCTTCAAGATCGTCGAATTCACCCATGCGCGGCATCCGCACCCTGAGCAGGACGGGCAGGACCCACTGCCGGGGCTGGACGAAGGCTTCCGCTTCGAAAAGATCATGTGATGCTCACCCTCTCCGCATCTTCCTCCACTTCTTCACCACCATCTCGCGCTTGAGGCGGGAGAGGCGCTGGAGCCAGAAGATACCGTCGAGCTGGTCGATCTCGTGGCAGTGGCAGATGGCGAGCAGGCCCTCGGCCTCCTCCTCTGCCGCGGCACCATCCAAATCCTGATACGCCACCCGCACGCGCGCCGGGCGCTGCACGGTCTCGGCAGCGCCGGGCATGGAGATGCTGCCTTCGGGGTGGCTGGCCACCTCGTCCGACTGCCAGATGATGCGCGGATTGACATAGACCCGTACCGCGCCGGGCTCCAGCTCCAGCACCACCACGCGCTGCATGACGCCGATATGCGGGCCGGTGATGCCGATGCCGGGCGCGGCGCGCATGGTATCGAGCAGATCGTCCGCCAGCGCGCGCAAGCCAGCGTCGAACACTGTCACGACATCCGCCGATACCCGGAGGCGCGGATCGGGGTAGATGAGGATGGGTCGGAGTGCCATGCGGCTGGTCTATCGAGAAACGGCAAAAGGCGCCCAGCAAAACGCGCCACCCGCCCGCTCAACCTCGCGCGCGATGGGCAGCCGCCAATACGCTGGCGCAGGGCTGAGGGGGCTGGAGCGGGCGAAGGGAATCGAACCCTCCTAGCTAGCTTGGAAGGCTAGAGCATTACCACTATGCTACGCCCGCCCGAGGCGGCTTAGATAGCTGGGCAGGGCCTGCCTTCGCAAGCCCCGCTGGCGAAGCGCCTTCAGAGAACGCGGAAATTGCCGAAGGCCCAGGGCTCTTTCTCGTCGAGCACCTCGGGGAAGAGGCGCGCGCGCCCCGCAAGCGGCGTCCAATCCGAATAGACGCCCACCACCTCGCCGAGATAGGGCCGGGTGATGGCGAGGATGCGCTCATGATCGATCTCGTCAGGCTCGACGATGCCGGCGCGGGGATTTTCCATCGCCCAGATCACCCCGGCGAGCACGGCGGCCGTCACCTGCAGGCTGGTCGCGTTGTTGTAGGGGGCGAGGCGGCGGGCCTCTTCGATCGTCAGCCGCGAGCCGAACCAATAGGCACCCCTGCCATGGCCCATCAGCAGCACACCGAGTTCGTCCATGCCGGCGATGATCTCGTCCATCATCAGCCGCGTGCGGCTCTGCATCTGCCAGTTCTTGCCGGCGAGTTCATGGACCGACAGGACCGCATCGTCCGAAGGGTGGTAGGCGTAATGCACCGTCGGCCGATAGGCGAGCGTGCCGCCCTCGCGCACCGTGTAATAGTCGGCGATCGAGATCGCCTCGTTATGGGTGATGAGGAAACCATGGAACGGGCCTTCGAGCGGCGTCCAAGTGCGCACGCGGGTGGAGGCACCGGGCCGGGTGAGGTAGATCGCCGCATCGCAGCCGAAATCGTGCCGCCGCGCATCCGCCGGCAAAGCGGGCTCATGCGTGCCCCAGCCAAGCTCCGCCGGCTGGCAGCCCTCGCCCACGAAGCCATCGACCGACCAGGTATTGACGAACTCGTCCCGCTCTTTGGGGATACGGGCGACCTGGGTATCGCGCTCGGCAATGTGGATGACCTTGACGGAGAGCATCTGGGCGAGGGCCGCCCATTCGCCGCGCGTCGTCGGCAGGGTGCTGATCACCCCCGCATCCTGGGCGAGGTTGAGCAGCGCCTGCTTGACGAAATGCGAGACGAGGCCGGGATTGGCGCCGTGGGTGATGAGCGCGGTCGGCCCGCCGCTGCCGCCGTCGCGCAGCGCCAGCGCCTTCTCCCGCAGGCCGTAATTGGAGCGTTCCGAAGCCGAAAGGGTGGTATCGGTATAGCCGCCGGCCCAGGGCTCCACGCAGGTATCCAGATAAAGCGCGCCGACTTCGCGGCAGAAGCCGATGAGGGCGACCGAGGAGACATCGACCGAGAGGTTGAGCAGGAAATCCCCCGCGCCGAGTAGCGGGCCGAGCGCGCCGCGGAAATTCTCCCGCGTCAGCGGCGCCACGCGGTAGGCGACGCCCATTGCCTCCGCCGCCGCCCGGCCGCGCTCGTCCGCATTGAGGATGGTGATCTGCCCCGGCGCAAGATCGATATGGCGCAGCAGCAGAGGCAGCACACCCTGGCCGATGCTTCCGCAACCGACCATGACGAGACGACCCGAGAAGGCGACGTGTTTCATGCAGGCAAACTCCCCCGAGGGCAGGTGATCAGGAACCCCCTGCCACCCGGGGCCAGGCGCGCCCCGGGTGGCAGGATCAGGCGGCGAGGTCGAAGGCCTCGCTACCGGGATGGCCAGGCGTGTGCAGCAGCGGCGCGTCCTCCACCTCCACCATATGCACCTGGTCGAAGCCGTTGAACTGCGTCGCGAGGCAGGCACCATAGGCGCCGAGCTGGCCGACCTCGATCCAGTCCCCTTCCTGGATATCGCCGGGCAGCCAGAAGGGGCCCTTCATGTAATCGGCGCTGTCGCAGGTCGGGCCCCAGAAGGCGAAGGGCTGCGCCTCCCCGGCGGGGCGGGCGCCGGCCTCGGCCGCGCGGATGATCCGCACGGGGAAGCGGAAGCCCGGCGCCCCGGCATCGGAGAGGCTGCCATAGACGCCGTCGTTCACGTAGAGCGCGCCATCCCGCCGCAGCTGCACCTGCAGCACGACGGAGGTGCCGGCGGCGACCAGGGCCCGCCCGGGCTCGGCCCAGAGCTCGGCCCGCGGCAGGCCGAGCGCGTCGAACGCCGCTTCGATCGCCGCGAAATAGGCGCCGAGCGGCGGCGGCTCGACTTCCGGATAGCTCACCGGAAAGCCGCCGCCGACATCGACGATCTCGATCGCCACGCCCGCCGCGCGGATCACCTGGCCGGCGAGCGCCATGGCGCGGGCATAGGCCAGCGGGTCCATGCATTGCGAGCCGACATGGAAGGAGACGCCGAGCTTTGCGGCCACCGGCCGGGCCGCCCGCAGCAGCGCCACCGCCTCCTCGAAGGGTGCGCCGAACTTGCCGGAAAGGTCGTAGAGCGCGGTGCCCTTGGGGAGTGCTATGCGCACCACGAGGCCGAGATCCTCCGCCCCGCCCGTCTCGGCCAGGATCTTGGCGAGCTCGGCCGCGCTATCGAGCACGAAATCGCGCACGCCCTGGCGGGCATGGGCCTCGGCGATCGCCGGGCGCGCCTTCACCGGATGCATGAAATGGATGACGGCCTCGGGGAAGAGCCGCCGCACGAGCGACACCTCGCCGGCCGAGGCGCAATCGAAATGGCGGATGCCGCCATCCCAAAGGGCGCGCAGCACGGCGGGCTCCGGGTTGCACTTCACGGCATAGAGCACCTGGCCCGGGAAGCTCTCCACGAAGCGCGCCGCGGTCTCGGCCAGCAGGCCGGGGCGCAGGCAATGCACCGGGTCCGCCGGGCGCAGCTCGCGCACGACCTCGCTCACCGCCGGGCGGCGGAAGGAGGACGGCACGTCATGAAGCCGCGCAACGGTTGCAGTGCGGGATGGGAGATGGCTCATCGGGCAACCCTCCTATCACTCGCATTCTCATGCGAATGTGACGTCTCGAACACGTTTTCGGGGCAGGCGCTTCGGCGCGCATCCGGCGCGGCGAAGGCAGAGGACGGTCGCTTCCGGCGGAACGCCGAAAGGCCGTCAGGTGGCTAATCGATGAGGGGGCATGGGCACGTGCTGAACAGAAAACATATCCGTTTCCCTTGAGGACACCGACCCTGCTGGATCGGCTGGACCAAAAAGGACGCGTTACGTCGTTGCTGTGCCCGCTGGGCTCTCGGCACGTGCGGTTGCGTCTAGCCATCCGCCAGATCTCTGGCGTGGCGGGTGATATAGGGCAAAGCGCGGGGTGCGGGGATGCCGATCTCACCCCTCGGCCATGCTGCGCAGGAATGACTGGCCGCGGACCTTGCATTTCCCCGCTTCTGCCGCCAAATCCTGATCATCTCGGTGTCAAACCGAACAGCCAGAGGGAGCGAGCCGGGTGCCGGACCGACGCGGAGCACGAGCCCCAGCCACGACCACGCCTCCAGCCGCCACGCCGAGTGCGCCGCCGGGGGTGGAAGACGGGCACGCCGCGCTCCCCGCCCTGCCGCCGCTCTGCCCGCCGCAGGAGGCGGGGCAGCGCATCCTCGACATGTTGACGGTCTCGGCCTTCCTGCTCGCGGCTGACTGCACGATTCTCGGCGCCAATGCCGCCGGCTGGGCGCTTCTGCGACAATCCCCCGCCTTCTTCGCCCAGAACGGGCGGCTCGCGATCCGCCGCGCGCCCGATGCCGCGGCGCTGGCCGAGGCGGTGCAGCGCGCCGCGCGCCTGGGCGAGCCGGAACTGCTCCACTTCCTCACCCGCCAGGAGGAAGCGAGCGCGCTGATGCGTATCGATCCGGTGGAGGCGCCGCCGGGCTCTGTCGCCTGCGGCATTACCGAGCTGCGCGCCCCGCTCCTGCTGGCGCCCGGCTGGTCGCGCGCCGCCTTCGGCTTCTCGCCGCAAAACGCGGCGCTTGCCGAGAGCCTCGCCATCGGCCGCAGCCTCGCCGATTTCGCCGAGGAGCACGCGCTGCCGATCGGCACGGTGCGCACGCGGCTCAAGAAGCTGCTGCTGCAGACCGGCACCTCCTCGCAGATGCAGCTCGCGGCGCTGGTGCTGCGCGCATCCATGCTGATGAAAGGGCGGGAGGACCGCCTGCCGGCCCGCAAGCCGCGCAAGCCGAGCGCCGGCTGAGGCGCCCGCACGCGGCGGCCCGCGGTTTGACCTGCCGACGCTTCGCGCTATTGTGACGCGCATTGCTGAGGGTCGGTCCAGCGGGCGCTATTGCGAGACGAAGCGCGCCGATTGGGGTAACGCACCGGTCTGGAGGGAGCCCTGTTTGATGCTCATTGCCGGTGACGTCGGTGGAACGAAAACCCGCCTCGCCCTTGTCTCGCCCGAGCGGGGACCGCGCGTTTTCCTGGCCGAGCAGGAATACCCGAGCCAGGATTTCCCGGGGCTTCAGCCGATCATCGAGGCTTTCCTCGCCGCCCACCCGGCCGAGGTTTCCGGCGCCTGCTTCGACGTCGCCGGGCCGGTGATCGACGGGCATGCCCATCTCACCAACCTGCCCTGGAATCTGGACGAGAAGATCCTGGCGCGGGATCTCGGCATCCGCCATGTCAGCCTGCTGAACGATCTCAAGGCGATCGCACATGCCGTGCCGCATCTGCTGCCGGAGGAGACGGCGGTGATCAATGCCGGCCGCGCGGTCGCGCATTCCGCGATCGGCGTGCTCGCCCCCGGCACTGGCCTCGGCGAGGCCTTCCTCATCTGGTCTGGCGAGAAATACATCGCCTGCCAGTCCGAGGGCGGGCATACTGATTTCGCGCCGATCAACCAGGTGCAGGCGGGGCTCTGGGCCTATCTCACGGACCGCTTCCGCCACGCCGCCTATGAGCGCGTTTGCGCCGGTTCGGGCCTGCCCAATGTCTATGATTTCGTCCGCTCGCGCGATCCCGCCTCCGAATCCCCCGCCTTCGCGGCCGAGTTGCATGCAGCGCGCGACCGCACGCCGCTGATCGTCGAAGCCGGGCTCAAGGACCCGGACAACAACCCGCTTGCCGCGGAAACGCTCCGCATCGTCATCGATGTCTGGGGCGCGGAAGCCGGCAACCTCGCCTTGAAAGTGATGGCGACGGGCGGCATCTATCTGGCGGGCGGCATGCCGCCGCGCTTGGTGCCGCAGCTGCAGGACGGCGCCTTCATGCAGACCTTCGCCGCCAAGGGGCGGTTCGCCAATATGCTGCGCAACGTTCCCGTGCATGTGATCATGATCAACGCCGCCCTGCTCGGCGCCGCGATCTACGGTCTCGAACAGATGGCGTCGTCTTCCGCCCGCTAAGGGTGTAGACTGCACGCCGACCAGCCGCACCGGCACGCGACGCAGCGAGACGTGACGAGACGTGACGCGCCCCCTCGGCAAGCGAGAAAGGAAACCGACTCATGGCTTCGACAGCTCCTCATGACCTCAACGCCCTCGGCCAGAGCCTGTGGCTCGACAACATCACCCGAGACCTGCTCGATAGCGGCACGCTCAAGAGCTATATCGAGACCAAGTCGGTGACCGGCCTCACCTCCAACCCGACGATCTTCGACAACGCCATCTCCAAGAGCAGCTGGTACGATGCCGAGATCAACCGCCAGCTCGATGCCGGCCACAAGGGCGAGGCGCTGTTCTTCAACCTCGCCATCCAGGATCTCTCGCGCGCCGCTGATCTCTTCCTGCCGATCTACGAGCGCAGCGGCACGGTGGATGGTTTCGTCTCGCTCGAAGTCTCCCCGCTCTTCGCCTATGACACGCAGGCGACGGTGAAGCAGGCGCAGGAACTGCACGCCCAGGCCGCCAAGCCGAACCTCTTCATCAAGATCCCTGGCACGACCGAGGGGCTGCCCGCGATCGAGGATGCGATCTATGCCGGCGTGCCGGTGAACGTGACGCTCCTTTTCTCCTGCGACCAGTACCTCGCCTGCGCCGAAGCCTATCTGCGCGGGCTGGAACGTCGCGTCGCCGAAGGCAAGTCCGCCGATGTGCGCTCCGTCGCCTCGCTCTTCATCAGCCGCTGGGATAGCGCGGTGGCCGAGAAGGTGCCGGCCGCGATCAAGAACACGCTCGGCCTCGCCGTCGGCCGCCAGACCTACAAGGCCTATCGCGACCTTCTGGAGAGCGATCGCTGGCAGCGCCTGGAAAACTTGGGCGCGCGGCCGCAGCGGCTGCTCTTCGCCTCCACCGGCACCAAGGACAAGGCCGCGTCTGACACGCTCTATATCGCGGGCCTCGCGGCGCCCAATACCGTCAACACCATGCCGGAGGGCACGCTGCTCGCCTTCGCCGATCACGGCAAGGTCGATGGCGTCATCCCGCGCGATGGCGGTGATTTCGCCGCCGTGTTGAAGGCGCATCTCGATGCTGGGATCGATCTCACCGCCCTTTCGCACGAATTGCAGGCGGCCGGCGCC